>NZ_CP108395.1 GCF_041435215.1 Streptomyces sp. NBC_01314
GGGTGACGCTCTGGCGAGCGTCCCCGCTCCCGGCTTCGCCGCTCGCATGTGCGCGCTGCTGCGCAGACGCGCACGCGCCATGTCCCGGTGAGTGGGGAGACCTCTTCTAGGTTCCCGCCATTTCCGTGCAGGGTCCGTGCAGGGTGCGGCTCGTTTTCGCAGGTCAGGGGCGGTTTTTGACGATGCGTAAGTGCGTTTCGAAACCCGCCATTTCGGTGCAGGGTTGACGGTCCCTCACCCCTGTTGACCAGGCAAGATACCCGGATCTCGAAACCCGCCATTTCGGTGCAGGGTTGCATGGGATTGGCGGGTTCCGGCGGCCCCGGATCTCGAAACCCGCCATTTCGGTGCAGGGGTTATCCACAGGGCGAGAGGCACCCTGCACCGGATTGGCGGTTTCCGGGGCAGGGTGCGGCTACCGGCCCCGGAGCGGGTGCACGGTGGCGGTGACGTACTCGGCGCGATCCGCGAGGGCGGCGAGGCGCCGGGCGTGCTCGGTGCAGGCGTAGACGTGGGTGTCGGTGCCCCCTTGGGCGTAGCGCACGGCGTGGCTGGCCCGGTGCGGGCACCGCTGTTCGTCGGGGAGCTGGTTCGAGTCCAGTGCCTCGCAGGCGCCGGGCGGTTGGTTGTACCAGGCGTAGAGGCCGGTTCCGGCGGCGAGGGAGCGCACCGTCTGACAGGCGCGGTCCCGGCGGTTCTGCTCGCGCAGGGGGAGGGTCTGGGGATCGATCGGGCCCCGTGGGCCTGCGGGGGCGAGGGCGGGCCGTGCGGGCGTGATCAGGGGCGCGGCGAGGCTCGGGAGGGCGGGACGGGAAGCCGCGGTGGCCGGGGCCGTCCTGGTGGCCGTGGCGCGCCGTGCGGGGCCGGTGGGGATGCGCCGGGACTTCCCGCAGTCCGGGCACCGTACGGAGTTGCCCGGGGCCGCCGTGGTCCGCCACCTCGCGGGGCAGTGCAGACAGCCGATGACCCGGCCCGGCGGGGCGGCGGCGGGCCGGAAGAGGGAGGCGAGGGAGGACAGCAGTCCGGGGCCGTCCTCGCGCGCGGGGGCCGGCCTTTTCGGCGGCGGGGCCTCTTCGCGGTAGACGCGCGGGGCGCCGGGGTCGATTCGGTCCCGGCATCCGGTGGGGACGCGTCGGGGGTGGCTGCACTCGGGGCAGCGGACCGTGCCGCCCTCGCGGGCCCGGGTGTTCCAGCGGTGGCCGCACCCGTAGCAGGCGACGGCCACGGGCGGCCGGGTGAGTCCGGTGGGGATCACGATCGGGGCCCCGCATCCGCCTGCGCGTTTCGGGCAGCGCGTTGTGTTGCCGCTCAGTCGGGTTGTGACCGTTCTTCCGCACACGTCGCATACGACGGTTACGGCGGTTGGCAGTTGCTCGGCTCCGTACATGGGGGTCCCTTTCCGCGTAAAACATGTGCACTGTCATATGTCGCACACTTCGCTGAGGTTCGCATATACGGGAAGAGCCGGGGAGGTCATTTATCGGGACGTTTTCCGGTACGCGTTCGTATGCGGATTGCGGACCGGTTGCCGCGCGGTTTGCTGCGGCATTTGTGGGTGGTGCACCGGGGGCGGTGCACGGTGCCGGGGGCCCCGGTGCAGGTGCCTTTGCCGACACGTCGACCCCCGGTGCAGATGCACCGGGCGGGGCGGTGCACGTGCTCCGGGAGGGGTGCGCCGGGACGCCCGCAACCGGTGTACGAGGGAGCGGGGCGAGGGGTTCGGCGGAACGCCCGGGTTCGGTGAACGAGGGGCCCGGACATGGGTGTGCCCCGGGACCGGTGAGGGTCCCGGGGCACGGGGCGGTGCATCTGCCGGGGGGTCAGTGCGGGGCGTCATCCTCGCGGATGATGCCCGCGCCGGGGACGTCGGGGCGCGGGTGGACGGACAGACGGACCAGGGCGCCGGGGAGGGTGTCGACCGCGAGGGCGTGGAAGCTGCCGTCACGTCCGCCGATGCTGTCCGGCGCGAACGCTGAGGCCGGCACTTCCAGGCTCCCGCCGTGGTGCATGAGCACGGCCACGAGGGAGGCGTGCGACATGTCGGCGGCCGTCGCCTGCGTCTCGCCCTCGCGGGGCGCCTGCGCGGCCTGGAGACGCTCGACTTCGGCGAGCAGCTCGTCAATGGCGTTGTCGGCCCACACCATCGTGCGGAACTCGCTCTCGCCCATGCTGCGGATCTCCGCGAGGCGCTCGGGGGTCATCGGTCCGTCCCCGTTCCGTCGGCCTGGTCCTGGTCCTCTTCGCCACCGGCCCCGGCCCACTCCCCGGGCCCGGTGGGCATGACGTCCTCGTGCTCCTGGTCCTCGATGTCGTCGTCCTCGCCTACGCCGTCGGTCCATCCCTCGCGGTGCCACTCGGGGCCGTTGTCCGGGGTGAGGTGACCGCAGTACATGCACAGTTCGTCGCCGTGGCGGGTGGTCACCGCGCCGCCGCACCACTCGCATTCGCCCCGTTCGAGGATGGGGCCCTTTCCGACTCGGCACGGCAGGCAGGTGTGCCCTTCCGGCCCGTACGTCCAGCCGCATTCCCTGGTGAAGTCCTCGAACGTGGCGGCCGGGTATTCCCCGGCGGGTTCGAGGAGTAGGGCGAGGCAGTTGGTTGTGTCGCAGGTGACGGCATCGCGGATCATTCGGGGTCCCTCCCGTTTTCGGTCTGGTGGTGCGGGGCCGCCCTGTACGTCATTTCGTTGACGTACAGGGCGGGTTGTACGTCATCCGGTCTTCGCGGCCGGGGCGGTGGTGCCGTTCCAGGACCGGCGGAAGAGGACCAGGACGGTCCCGTATCCGGCGAGGGCGGCGAGGACGACCCCGAGGGCGGGGGCGTGGGCGAGGATCGCGAGGATTCCGAGAATGGCGGCGATCGTCCGGGCGAGCAATACGACGGGGTGAGTTCCGGCATTGTGTGCGGAAGCGGAAGACGACATGATGTGTTCCAGCCTTTCTCTTGCGGGGGAAGGTGGGGCGGGGTCCGTGACGGGACCCCGCCCCTTTTCGCGTGCGGGGGTATTACTCGCCTGCCGCTTCCTTTTCCGTGGCACGGCCCGCGCTCGGGCGGTTAGCGTGCCATTCCTGCAATTCCTCGGCGGTCCACATTCCGTCTTCGCCTGCGTCCGGGAATCCGGGGCGCCTCTTCGCCTGCCGCAGGGCATCGGCCGTCATGGGCACGATGCCCTCGCGCGCGGCGGCGGCGAGGCTGTAGCGGGGGGCCGGCACTTCCGCGGATTCCCCCTCGGCCCTCCCCTTCACGAGGGTCAGGTGCGGTGTCACGCTGTCACGCGTCACGCCCAGGGAGGCCACCCGTTCCAGCTCACGCCCATCGTGACCGCGTGACGTGACGTCCAGCGTGACAGTGGCGACGTCGGGCGCGTACGTGGGCATGGGGGGTGCGTAGCCCTGCTCTGCCCGACGGGCGAGGCACCACTCGCGCACCTCCGTCTCGGTGATGTACGGGGCCTGAATCCAGACGTGTTCCCCGCCGTCGACCACGATGTACCGGCCCCGCCGCTTCTGGCTCCGGGGAATCGGGTTCGTGCCCACCAGCATTCGCCATGCCTGCCACGTGTAGCGGCCCAGCACGCGGAATCCGAAGGAATCCCGGAGACCCTGGTTTCCGGTGGCCGCATCGTCCATTCGCTGGAATACGGCAACTACGTTCATGTTGGCCTGACGGCCCATGCGCAGGATTGCCGCGATGTCTGACCACACCGGGGGCGACACCGGGTCACCCTTCTTTTTCACCTCGCGCCAATGTTCCTTGCTGATCGCAGAGAACATGTTGCCCTCTTCGATGATCAGGACTTTGCGCTTAAAGGTGAGTGACCGGTCCAACACCCACGCGTCGTAACGCCCCTCCATTTCCCGCCGGAAGTCCTTGATTGCGTCCCACATGGCCCCGACGTTCCGGGGGTCGTTCATCACCGTGATACCGGGGATGCCCACCAGGGGGTCAAGGCTGATGAACTTCGGGTCGATCGCGAGGATTTCCGCACCCTGCGCAACCAACTGGCACACGGTCATTTGCAGGAACACGGACTTCCCGCCACCGGTTCCGATGGACAGACCCCACATGGGTTCCTCGCGCACGAAGTCACCGCGATACGGCTTGCCCCGGGAGTTCAGGCCCACGACGACTTCGCCGTCCTTGTTGGCGGCGACGTGTTCCAGGATGTCCGCCCACTTGACCATGCCGGGAGGCTCCGGGGTGCGGGTGAAGAGCACGGAGAACGGCGCCTGATGCATCCGCCAGTCCGCATCCCACGACCCCCCGAGACGGGCCGCCACGACGGCCGCCACGATCTTGCGGTCCCCGTGCCACCCGTCGGGCACCGGCACCTTCACCTCAGCATCCGGGACGTCGACACGGCGCGGCACGATCATGTCCCGCAGGATGTTCGCGGGCTCGTTCTCCAGCCCCTTCGCGAGTGCCTTCGCGAGGGGCCGCACCACGCGGCGGCGGTGCGTGAAGTTCAGCGCGGCCTCGCTGGTCTTGTACCCGGCCCACGTCGTGGCGGCGGCGGCCCCGCCCGCGAGAGCGCCGGCCGCAACGTCGGGCTCGGCGAACGCGGCGTAGGTCTCGCCTGCGGCGGCGGCCGTCCACGTCAACCGGATCGCCGCGCGCTGGAGACGGGGGCGGTAGCTCCACCTGCGGGCCCGGCCCGACTCGTGCAGCACCTTGTCACCGGCTTCGGTCCACGTGGCGTTCGTACGCGGCTCGGCGTCGTACTCAAGCCCCGTCAAGTGCCTGTACACCAGGCGGAAAACGCCCGTGCTCGTTTCGGTCTTACTGGTCTTCGCTGACATACTGTCGCGTGCCTCTCTGCCTGCTCGTATCAGGTGAGATGGGGCCCCGGACCGCCCTCCCCAGCTTCAATGGGGAGGGCGGTTTCGGTGTCCCTGGTGGTGCTCGTACTGCGGGTCATCCCTCCCGGCGGATCGGGACGACTTCCCCGGACGCGTCGCCCAGCTCGGCGGCGGTCCGCTCCTCCTGGTCCCGGTTGCGCACCTGCCGTACGTAGTCGGCGGACACCTGCACCTCGTACCCGGCCAGCAGCTCGGAGATCTGCGCGGGCTGGAGTTCCGGGCGCTTGCGCAGCGCGATGCGGATCGCGTCCGCCTTGCTGAGGTTGGACAGCGTGGGCGGTTCCAGCGGCGGAAGGATCGTGTCGTCCTGGTCCTCGATGACCTCTGCGTCGTGGGTGGCATCTGCACCGGGGGCCGTGGCAGGCGCACCGCCCTGCGCGGCGAGGACGGCCGCCACGATCGCCGCGACGTCCGCCGTGGGCACGGCGGCCGGGAGCGCGGCCGGGGCGGTTGCACCGGCCCCGGCAGACACCTGCGGAGCAACTGCACCGGGGGCCCCGGCAGATGCACCGGACTCCCCCGAGACGAGTGCACCGGCCTGCGTGGCGACTGCACTGTCCGGCACCGGGAGGCCGTACGCCTCTGCCATGGCGGCCCGCTCCCGCTCCATGGCGAGCAACTGGAGTGCGGCCCGCTGTTCGGCCTGCGCAGCCTGCCGACGGGCGTCCGCCACGGCAAGCATCGCGTTCGCGCTGGAGACTTCCGCCTGCACCCACGCCTGATCTTCCGGCGAGAGTTCGCGGTGCACGTGCTTCATGACCCCGAGCCACAGCACCTTCGCGAACAGGGAGACGGCCGCACCGCCCACGGCCATGCCGACGCTGCCCTGTTCCATGCCGTGCCAGAAGATCAGGCCCATGGTGGCCGCCAGGAGCCACCACCCGAGGTTGTCGGAGAACTCCCGCTTCTTCTTGTCGAACCGTCCGAGGTAGGTGAGCACGAGGGAGACGGCCCATGCCAGGTCGAACACACCGGCCGCGATGTACCCGGCACCGCCCTGGAACAGTTCGCCGATGGACCACGTCGACCACGTGATCGCGGCGAGGGTGAGCACCGTCACCAGGCCCACGACGACGCGCACGCCGATGCGGTCCCAGTTGCGCGGGAGCGTGGGCACCTGCACCTCGCGTTCGCGGGACACCTGCACCGTCTTGCCATCGCGGGTGTACGGCTCGGTGTACTTCTCTTTCTTGCTCTTGAACCTCACTGGATCTCCTCTTGCGGGGGAAGGCCGGCCCCCGGGACGGGGGGCCGGAATCAGGGGGCCGGACGCTACTCGGTAGCGGTGTCGGGGGTACCGGAGTTGAGGGAAGCGGCGGTGGCGTCCAGGTTGGCCATGGCCGCCGCGCACGCGGCCGTGAGTGCTTCCGACAAGTCGACGCGGCGGCCGATCCTCCCGGTGAGGGCGTAGGTCAGGCTCCGCAGCGCTTCCCGACTCGCGGGGGTGGTCTTCAGCGTCACGTAGTCGGCCATGTGGCGTGTCCTCTCCTGGCAGTAGCTGCCGTTCGTCCGTGCGGTTCCCAGTAGCTCATGATGAGCTATGGTTAGTCAAGATCCTAGCCCGTGAGTCCCGGAAGTGATGCGACGTCACCTCACGACACACGGACGGCCCTTGGGATCTTGCGCGCGGCGATCAGCGGGTGTACTGATTGCCCAACCGACTGTTAACGCAAAGGGGACGCAGTGGCGACTCAGGTAGTTGGGGCGAGGGTTCCGGCGGAAGTCATGGACCTGGTCCGGGAGGTTCTTGGGCTGGACCCCGAGACGTCCAACACGGACACCGTGCGGGCCGCCCTCTCCCACATCACGGACGTCCCCACCGCGCAGATGTACCGGCGCCGTGGCGGCCCCCGCCCCGGCTCCGGACGGAAGCCACGACAGGCCCAAGCTGCCTGATCAGGACGACAGTTCAGACCACAGAAGGGAGGTGAACGGCAGTGAAGAAGATGTTCGATGACATGTCGGATGACGAGTTCGCCAGCATGGCGAGCATGTCGGGTATGGGCGTGATCCCGGAGCGGACTCTGGCCGGGCACCTCGCACTAGTCGAGTGGATCTCTCAGCCGTGGCGAGAGTCGGGCCAGTGGCGGCCGGACCGGGCGCGGATGGTGCGTGACCTCATGCGGATGGTGCGCGACCTGCCGGGGCGGTCCGCCGTGGTGGCGTTGCTGGCCCTCGCGCTGCGGATGACGGAAAGGCCGGCGCCCCCCTCGCAGGTTCGCGGCCGGACGGTTCGCCGGTTGCAGTCGCAGGCCGGACATGGGGCCCTCGCGCCCGTGCGCGGTTCGCCGCTCGCGGCCGGATTCCCCCTGTCCATACCGGGAGCACCGTTGCCGTAGTCGCCAGAAATGACGAACGGCCCGGGTGTCGAGACCCGGACCGTTCTGAGTGCCCAGAAGGGCGTAATCAGCTATGAGGAACAATAACCCTGCGCGAACCCGCACGGAAACCGTGCAGGTAATCGCGCCAGAATTCGGCCCGGAATCGGTGACCGAAACCGCGCGGGTGGACCCGTGAACGGGCAGCACCGCGAGGGCCCCCCGGAGGACTGCGCGTCCTGCCGGAAGGTGTTCGCGGTCGTCGCCGGGAACCACCAGGCGTACCCGGACGTGCGGATGACCACGGTGCAGATCGGGGAGCGCTGCGGGCTCGGGGAGCGGGCAACGTACCTGCACCTGTCCCACCTCTTCCGGCACCGCCGGGTGAAGGCGGACCGCCGTACGCCCGTGCCGGGCGCCACGGTGCGCAAGGGCGGAGAGGCCACGCAGACCAACGATTCAGAGATCTGGGCCGTGAACCAGATCACCCCGGATCGTGCCTGCGGGTTGCTGCTCACCTGTCTTGCGCGGGAATCCGGCGGCCGGTGGGCCGGACAGACCACCGCGGCCAAACTCGCGGCTCGGGCCGGGATGCCGATGCGGACGGTTGAGCGGCACCGGCCGCACCTCGGGCCCCGGAAGGCTCGGGACGCTGCGGGGGCGGTCCGGGCCGGACTGGTGGAGTTCACGGCGGACACGGTGCTGTCCAGCAACGGCCGCCACCGGGTCCGGCGCGGGGACCGCTTCCGGTTCCTCGCGGGCCGGGACGCGCAGGCCCTCGCCTGGAACCCGACGGAAAGCCTGGTGGACCCCCGGGCGTTCGAGGGCACCGCCCGCGCCCTGGTGGACGCCGTCCGCTGGTTCGTCGGCCCTCCCGTCGACTTTGCGCAGGCGTACCGCCGGGTGTCCCTGTTGCTGGCCCGTGGCCACCGGCCGGAAGACCTGTTGCGGGCGCTCACCTCGCGGACGCCGGACAGCGGGGCCGCGCCCTACCGGGTGCTCTCGACATGGCTCCCGGCCCCGGGGGACGACCCGGCCCCGAGTGCGCACGCGGCCGTGCAGGCCGGTGCCGTCCTCATGGCCTGCGCGGACTGCGGGGCGAGGGTCCGGCCCGGCCCCGACGGACTGTGCAAGGGATGCCGCGAGGACCAGGCCCGGTACCAACTCCCGGTCCCTGCGGCCCGGGTGACACAGAGGCAGTGCCACGACTGCCGGAAGGACCTCACCAACAGCCCTGTCCCGTTCTTCTGCGACGGGTGCGGGGCCGATCAGCGGGTGTCCGCATGAGCGGCCACCAGGACCAACAGGAAGGCAGGAACACGATGCGATACGAGCGCAGCGTGATGACGGCCCCGCGTGACGCCCTGCGGCGGATCGTCGGGTGTGCGGACTGCTCGGGCCACCAGAGGCCCGGGTACGTACGCGAGTGGACCACCGATGCGACGTCCCCGAACGGGTCCCGGTGGGTGTGGAAGCGGTGCCCGGCAGAGTGCACGGCGGAGTCCCGACAGGACTCTGTGGACCGGCAGTTGGCCGCGCGGTTCGGGCGCCCGGTGGGTACCGCCACGGCACCGGCCGCGTGCGCCGGCCTTTCCGCCGGACCGGCCCCGATCGTCACGGCTCCCCCGGCCCGGCGGTCGACGTCCCGGCGCCCGGCCGCCCCTCGCGCGGCCCGGCCCGCGCGCCCCGAGCTGGTGGCCGCCGTCGCGGTCGACGTCGACGACGCGGGCCGCCTGGTGGTCGACGTCGACGGCATCGGCTCCCCCGAGTCGGTCACCGCCGACGCGCTGTTCGGGTGGCTCGGCACGGTGCCCCCGATCGGAGTTGCCCGGGTGCACGAGGACTCCCCGGACCGTGACGGCACGGTGTGCCTGTCCGCCGCCGTCCTCGCCGCGTTGAAGCTCCCGGCCAACCTGCCCACGGGCAAGCGGGCCGATCAGGTGGCCGCGAAGCTGCGGAAGGGCGCCGCCGCCCACGGCATCGAACTGTCGGAGACGATCGGCGCGGGCTTCAAGGCATGGCGCCGCCGGGGCGAGGCCGGGCCCCGCCTGTCCGTCAAGGTGATCGTCACGCCGTGGCTCGGGCAGGGCGAGGCCGGGGCGGTCAAGGCCGGGGAACTGATCACCTCGCTTGCCGGGGACGACGCCGACGCGGGCACCCTCGCCCGTCGCCTGCGCCGGTTCTCCGACGAACTGGGGATCGCCCCCGGCGCCACGGCCGCCGTGACGTCGTGGCAGCTGCTCGATGCGGTCCGCCCCCGGGTGCGGTGGGTGAAGGACGACGGGGGCCGCTGGTCCCGCGAGGACCGGCCCGGGGCGCTCCCGGACGGGGACACGGCCGTGCCGGTGGCCGCCGGGGCCCGGCACCCGCTCACCCGCGAGCGGACGGCCGCCCGCCTGCCGGTGTGCGAGGAAGAGGACTTCAAGTGGTGGGCGCGGGAGCCCCTGCCGGAAGAGGCCGCGCGGCCGTGGGCCGTCGCCCTCGATGTGTGCGCGTCGTACCTGTCCGTCCCCGAGACCCTGCGCCTTCCGTCCGGCCCGCTGGTCCACACCGACGCCCCCGCGTTCGACGGGAAGACGGCCGGACTGTGGCTGTGCGACTTCACCGGCCTCGCGGTCGAATCGGTGCTCCCGCACCCGGCCACCTTCACCGGCCTCGCCCCCGAGGGGCCCGGCTGGTACGTGACTCCCACCGTCGACTACATGGCGCGGGAGTACGGATTCGACCCGGCCACGATCAGCGAGGCGTACGTGTCGGAGCACACCGCCCCGATCCTGCGCGAGTGGCTGGCCCGTATCCGCACCGCGTACAAGGGCGCCATGGCCACGTTGGGCCTGGTGGACGGCATGGACGACGCCGCGTTCCTCGCCGCCTGGTCCTCGCGGAAGGACACCGCCGGGGACCCGGCCCGCGAGGACGCCGCCGCCCTGGTGGACGCCTACAAGTCGACGTACAAGGGCGGGGTGGGCAAGTGGGCCGACTCGGCCCGGCACCTCGCGGACGACGTGTGGGCGGACCGTGTGGCCGCCGCGTGGCACTACCGCCCGGAGGTCCGGCACCACGTGATCGCCGCCGCCCGGATCGCCTCGCACCGCCGGATGCGCAAGACGCTGCGGCTCACCGGGCGGGCGCCCCTCGCGGTGAACGTCGATCAGGTGATGTACGCCGCCGACGCCCCGCACCCGGGCGAGTTGCTGCCCAAGGACGACGCGGGCCGCCCGGTCCCCGGCACGCTGCGGCTCGGCTCGGCACCCGGCAGTTTCAAGCACGAATCGTCGGTGCCCATGACGGCCGTCGCCGCCGCCCTCGCGGAGCGCGAGCACCCGTCACGGCTCACCCACGACTACACACCGGCCGGTACCCCGGTCATCACTGACACGGAGGTCTGATCATGGCCGGTATGTTCCGCCGCATCGTCGGCAAGATGTTCCCCTCCCGGCAGGCCCCGGCCCGCGCCACCACGCAGGCCGCGCACGTCCGTGAGAAGCAGTACGGGGGCAAGACAAAGGACATGGCCCGCGCGTTCGGCGTCACCGAACGAACCGTGCAGCGCTGGATCAAGGGCACCCGCACCCCCAAGGGCGAGGACGCGAAGAAGCTGGAGACGGCCGCCGCCGCCGCGCAGGTGACGGACAAGGGCCGCGAGCGTCGCGCGAAGCAGATGGAGAAAGAGCCGGCGGGCACCGTCCGCGTGCGCGTCGACCGCGCCGGATCGTTCGACATCAAGGGTTCGAATGGGGTCCGTAACCGGACCGTCGAACTGGACTTGAAGCCGGAGCAGGCCGCCGCCCTCGCCCGCGCCACGGACGAGAACGACGTGCGCGGCGTGATCGGGGATGCCCTCGCGGACTACTTCAACGGCGGTCCGTACGGCGGGTTCCGCTCGGGTGACTTCGACTTCGACCCGAACGGGGTGGACCTGTCATGACCGACACCCACGCCGGGCCGTCCCTCGATGCGGCGGCCCGGTCCGTGGCCGACGCCCTCACGCTGCTCGGGCAGGCTCAGACACTCCTGTCCGACGCGATGTGCGCCCCGGCCCTCCCGGCCGATCCGGCCGTTGCTCAACTCCCCTCGTTCTTCGCGGACGGCACCGCCACCACGTCCGGCGGGGCCCGGATGTACGGGGCCGCGCACGCCGTTCTCGCCGCCCGGTGGCTGCTGCGTTCGGCCGTGGGTGCCGAGATGCCCGGCGGGGGCGTCCCCCGGGCGTACGGGCGCCTGCGGGCCGCCCTGGTCTGTGTGGACACCGCCGCCGATCCGAACCGCCAGGAGCGGCCCCCGGTCCTCCCGGAACCGGCGCCCCAACCGGCCCCGGCCGTTCCGCAGGACGCCCCCGAGCCTCCCCCCGGGGCGGTCCGTCGGGGCCACCTGTGGGCCGTGCCCGCGCAGGTCTGCACGGTGCCGGACACCGGGGGCAACGGCGGTTCCCTGCCGTGCCTCGCCTGCGGGGTCCCGGTCTGCTCGTGCGAGGGCGGGCACCTTCGGGGCCGGGAAGAGGTCCGCACCTGCGACGCCTGCGGTAACCCGTTCTGGTGGGTCGACGTCAGGGTCGGTCCGTCGTGACCGGCCGCCGCGCGCCCCGAGCTGCTGCACGCGCGGCAGCTCGGGGCCGCCCTGGGGGAAAGGCCGGCGCCCGGGACCGGTGCCCGCGCTGCGGGTCCGACGTCCTGGTGACGCCCGCCGGGGAACTGCTCGAACCCGAGCCGCACCCCCTCGCCATCACCCGGCCCGACGGCTCCCGCCTCACCCTGCGCGAGGCAGCAGACCAGGCCATGGAGCGGATACCGCCGATCGGCCACCACGTCCACGTGGGCGGCCCCGTGCCTGCGGGCCGCGTCGTCGCCCCCGGCTACGGGTGCCACGCGCAGATCACCCAACTCGCCCTCTTCGCCGCCGCATGACGCAGGCCGGGAAGGGCGGATGACGTACGACGCCCCGCGTACGTCAACCACTTCACGTACGGGGCCCATTGATCAGGAGGACAGACCCATGAAGACAGCACAGACCGCCCCCACCGTGGAAGACCGGATGAAGCGGCAGGCCATCACCTTCCATGACCTCGCGCGGAACCTGTACGCGAAGGTCCGGGAGGAAGAGGCCCGATCGGGCCGCGCCACGGAGCGGGGCGACTACCAGGGGTCCGCCCGGCACCTCGCGGCAGCGGAGAGCATGACGGAGTGGGCGAACACGCTGATCGGCCCCGGCTGGAAGGCGTACGCCAAGGAACACGAGGGGGACCACGGTGGATCCCCGTACCCGGTCCCGGGCCCGGCCACGAAGGACGGCACCGACGGGGACTGACCCCGCACCCGACGCCCACGGCCCCGCAGGTGTACCCGCCTGCGGGGCCGTGTGGGTGTTCCGGCCAAGGAACGTGCGCGCACTGTCCCATATGGCACTGACAACGCCCTGTCGCGTCCGGCCGCTGTCGCGTGGTGTGGCCTGCGGGTACGGGTGCCAACTCCCCTTCCTGGTCCGGGCGCGACAGGCGACACGACAGCAAGTGCGCCCCCCTTCACCACCGTTGCTCTCGGCCATTCGGCGCGTACCCCTTGTGATCTTTGGCGGGGTACCCCTACATTCGGAGTTGTTGGCGGGGTAACCCGACAAGCGACAGAAGGGGAAGGCCACATGGCCCGGAAGCTGAACAAGAAGTCGCGCGAGGCCCTGAACCGCGTCTGCCTGGTGGTGGCGCTCGTGTTCGCCGCCCCGACGTACGCCCTGGTCCCGGTCGACGGGCGCGGCCCGATCGCCGCCGCCACGGCGATCGTGGGCGCCCTCGCGTACGGCGTCACCCGGTACGTGGCCATGCGCGCGTGGGCCGCCGCCTCCCGCCCGGCCCCGCGCACCCGCACCGCGAAGTAGGACGGCCCCTCGGGGAGGCCGTCCGAACCGGCCTCCCCTCCCGCCCCCGGAAAGGCACCACCCATGCCGCAGGAACCCACCTTCCAGGACCGCATGTTCATGGAGGGCGAGGCCGTTTACGCGCAGATCGAACGGGGCGAGTGCACCGACGTCGAAGCGGCCCTGATGAACGCCCACGCCCGCGCCTCGCAGTCCGACAACTCCTGACCACCCGTACGCCCGGGGCCGCCGGAAAGGCCGGCGCCCCGGGCCCTCGCCCCGCAGCACCCCAACCACGGAAGGAACCCCACATGGGAACCCGAATCCCCGCCCCCGGCTCTGAGAGCGGCGTCCCGCACTTCGCCGCCCACGCGGGCCGTATCACCCTCACCCACGCCGACACCGAGCCGGACACCCGCATTGGCGGGCAGGAAGGGGCCACCACGTGGTGGAAGGACGGCACCACGTCGTACGTCGTCCACTTCCGTTCCGGGCAGGTCCACGGGTGGACCATGGCGGATGAGGTGGACACCGCGATTCAGGCCGTCGACTCCCTGCGCGAGGGGGAGAACATGAGCGGTGACCGGCTGTGGGCCGCCCTGCGCGACGTCCGCCGCCTGCGCACCCGGCTGGAAGCGGCAGAGGCCGAACTCACCCTGTACGCCCGGGAGAACGGCGAGAACGGACGCCCGCGGATGTCCCTCCGGGAGATCGGGGAGGCCACGCAGACGCACCACAGCAGCGTCGCGGAACGCGTCCAGAACGCGCAGGACGGCAAGGTTGCCGAGTGGCGGCACTGGCTCGTGCAGGGAACCCCCCGCGCGGACCTCTACGGCGGCACCCGGGAAACGGTGTGAGTCCTCGCCGCCACCTCGCCGTGCAGCAGCTCGGCGCCGCCGCCGTCGTGGTCCTGGTCCTCGCCCTCGCGGGCGGGGGCCGGTACCCCCTGTGGGTCGACCTCGCGGTGTACGCCGCCGGGGGTGCCATGGCCGCCGTCGCCGTCGCCCAGCTCCACCAGGCCGCCGCCGATCGACGGAAGCGCCGGCACCCGGCGGACCTCCCCGAGGACGTCACCCGGGACCAGGCGCTCACGGAAGCGGCGGACTGGGTCATCACGGGCCGCCCGGCCGACGACTTCAACGGCCGCACCCTCACGCCCGCCATGGTGCAGCGCGAGGCGCTCATGCGGTCCGGCCTGGAAGTCAGCCACACCGACGCCGCGTTCGCCCTCGACTCCCGGTTGCACTTCCGGGGGTACGGTCCCGACCCCGCGCATCGCTCGTTCGCGTGGGAGTACGGCGACTTGCGCGAGTCGGACGACGGCCCGACTTCCCCGGGCCGCATGTGACCTACCTCTCACCTCGCTACGGTGAGACCCAACCACCCACCCACACAGGAAGGTTCACGAGATGCACGAGTCAGACGAACTGATCAGGTCCCTGCGGGCACCCGATCAAAGAAGCTGCGGACGGGCCGCAGGCGGCATGGGAGCCGCCGCTACGGACCGCCTCGCCATGCTGGACGCCGCGTCAGAGTCCATCCGTCTGTGGTCCCCGCTGCTCATCCCCGGGCTACTCCAGACGACGCTGTACTCCCTCGCCGCGATCCGGTCCCGTACGCCCTCCCTGCCCGACGAAGAGGCGGGCCGCCGGATGCAGCACCGGCTACGGCGCTCGGAATCCTTCCTGGCCAACTTCGGGGCCGCCGGGCCGAGCGACGCCCACGCCTGGTTCATCATGGGCGAGGCCGCGCTCACGCAGTCCGTGACGAACGCGGACTTCCACGCCCACCAGCTCGGGCATCTGCTGTCCATCATCGACACCTACCCGCGCATCCGGGTGCGGGTTCTTCCCGACGACGCCAGCAACGCCGGGACGATGGAGCCGTTCAGCATCCATGCCCTCGCGGACGGCCCCCGGGTGGGACACCTGGAATCGATCGTGGGTGGTTGGTACACCACCAGGGCGGAGGACGTCACCCGTCTGTACTCTGCGTTCTCGGTGCTGGGTAAGTCGGCACTGGAACCGAACGAGACCCGGAGAGTGATCGAAGCGTGTCTGAACGAATGCAGGGCCAGAAGTGGCACGGAGCGCAGTTCGTCAAGTCGAGTCACAGCGACCCCGACAATTGCGTGTTCGTCGCCCGCCCCACGGGAGTTGCCCCCGTCGCCGTGAAGGACGGGAAGACCCCCGACGGCCCCGCCCTGGTCATCCCGCGCGGCACCTGGTCCTCGTTCGTCCAGTGGGCCGGGCAGTAGGCCGGCGCTTTCCCCTCGCACGACGGCAGGGCGGCCCCCATCCGAACTGGGGGCCGCCCTGCGGCGTTCCACCACACCACACCGCCCCCGCAGGAAGGAAGCACCCATGAAGCGATGGGACCCCCCGGACCCTCACCGCATCCCGGAATGGCGCTCCGGGATGATCGAACACCTCAGCTCGAACGAAGGCCGCATGTCCATGCGCGCGGCCGTGGGCGCGGGCCGCTTCACGATCGTGCCCACGGTCCCGGACATGCACGGGCCCTCTGCCGACTCCGTCAGCACCGCACTGCTCACGGCCTGCGAGGCCCACCGGCTCACCCGCGCGGATCTCTACTACGCCACCCCCGACATGACGGCCCTCGCCCTCGCCGCCGCGCAGACGCCCCCGATCGAACCTGTCTCCCTTGACCGCCTGCCCTCGCGGGCCGGACTGATCGTGTTCGGGGAGCCGATCGGCGGATACACCGAGGACGTGACGGCCGCCCTCGCGGGAGTCGTCACCGAGCGCTCCGGGCCGCCGCTGGACATCACCACGCCGATCGTGGCCGCGTCCTGGTCCGTCTGGTCCCCCCGGGAAGTCGACCTCACCGACGGCCCCGGCGGGCCGCCCACCGGGGCCGTCCGGTGGCTCTACAAGGGGCAGGGCAAGTTCGGCGGCATCCCCGACGGGTGGGAAGGCATCTGGATCACCTTCTACAGTCCGCGCGGCATGTTCTCCGGCTTCGCCCCTGACACCGTCCTCGGCACCATGCACGACGGCACCGTGATGACCGCCGGGGACGTCGACCGCCACGCGAGCGGACGGGGGCCGGCACTCGGGTGGGACAACGAGATGCTGCTACGCGAGGGCGCCCCGTTCGGCCCGCAGGTGCCCGACACCACGGACACGTGGGCCCACGTCCTCTACACCGCGTGGCAGCTCATGAGCCAAGACGGCACCCAACAGTGGACCGAGCAAGAGCAGTTGCACCGGCCGCGCTCGGGACAGAAGCGGGACGCCCGGCAGGGCATCACCGGCTCTTCCGCCGTGCGGATCGTCCGCGTACACCCGGGCCGCCGCCCCGCCCCGCAGGCCGCCCGCGAGGACGCCGACGCGAGCACCGGCCGACGCGAGCCCCAATGGTCCTGCCGGTGGCCCGTACGCCCGTACCGGCGCAGTACCTGTCTCAACCCCCGGGCACACGCCGACGGGGGATGCACGCACGCGGACCGCATCGTGCCCGGCCACATCAAAGGCCCCGAGGGCGCCCCGCTCCGCACCGGCAGCACCGTGCACCTGTGGGACCGACAGCCCGACGACGCCACGGAGGCCGCGAAGTGATGGACCCCCGCAACCCCACCGCGACGGCCCTTCAACTCCTGATCGCTATCGAGGGGTTGGCCAAGGAATGGGACGACGACGGCAAGCACGCCGACGCGCGGACGATCCGGGAGAAGGGGCCCCGGTTCGCCGCTGACCTCTCCGAACTGATCGCCGTTGACCCGGCAAGCGTGATCCCCGCCGTGCAGGACATCACCGCCGCCATGCTGGCCGATCTGAAGAGGAACACCGGATGACCCGCCGCCCCCTCGCCCCCGGTGGCCAACCGCCGGCACTCACCCGCGAGGCCGACACCCGAGGGATCATCCTCGCCGCGCCCCTGCCGTACGCCGCGATCCTCGGCACCGTGCAGTGCCTCGCCCTCGCCCGGGACACCCGGGGCGAGGCTGAGACCCTGCGCGCCAAGCTGTGGCCCCACATGGAAGCCGCGGGGGTTGCCACCCCCCAGGAAGCGCGCGTTCCCTGCGACGTGCTCAGGGCCGCCACGCTCTGCCTGCGGAAGTGGCGGGCCGACACCGGCACCACCCTGTGGGGAGACACCGACGACGCCGAACTCACCGCCGCATGGCGAGACGGGTTGAACGCCCCACGCCCGGAACCCGCCACGGCGTAGCCTGCCCACACCCCCACCCGACGGCCCCGCCCTCCCCCGGCGGGGCCGTCGCTGTCTCCCTCCGCAGCCTCGCCCCGCACCACCAGGCGCCGCGCCTCAACTCCCGCCCGCCCACGGCCCGCACGGCCCCCTCGCTCGCTGCCTCCCGGCCCGCCCCCCACCCGGCCCCGCCTCGCTCACCGAGCCTTGCCCGGAACCCGCCAACTCCCCCACGCCTCGCCCCCGTCGGGCCCTCCCCCGGAAACCGCCACGGCGGTGCACCCCCGGAACCCGCCAATCCCGAAACCCGCCAAGCCGGGTGACACCTCGCCAGCGCGCGGCGAAGCCGTGCGCCCTCCCGTCGCCCTCGCGTGTCGGCGAAGCCGCGCGCCAGGAACCGGCGAAGCCGGTTACC